>NC_006873.1 GCF_000025985.1 Bacteroides fragilis NCTC 9343 | reverse complement strand
CTTTTAAATTTAAGAATATGAGTTATTCACAATTTATCATGGCTGTATTTGCCATTTATGTAGTTTACTACGCTGCAAACATCCTGTATGATGCTTTCCTAAAGCAAAGCAAAACCAATACAGGTGAAGAAGAAGAAATTATTTCAATAGGAGAGGAAGAAGAAATACCTCACAAAGTTGTAGATGAAGATTTTGAAACAGGCTCATACGAAAAAGAGGATGAAAAAAAAGAATCTGAACAGAATTATGTATCTGTAAATGAATCTATTGAAATGGAAGTTGAAACACAAGGTATTCCAATGGAACAACTTCTTGCTAAAGGGAAAAGCATGTTTTCACACGTAAATTTTAACAAATAAACAACTAATTTTTATTCAAATGAAAAAGTTTTTTTCAAAAATTGCTCAAAGAGCATTCGCTTTAGCCATTAGCATAATGGTAGTAACTAACACTTTTGCACAAGGTGCTGCGGGAATTGATGCGGCCAGCTCTGAACTTGCAACCTACATGGACCCCCTAGGAAACATGATGATGATACTAGGAGGTATAATAGGATTAATTGGGGCAGTGCGAGTTTATTTAAAATGGAACTCTGGTGACCAAGATGTACAAAAGGCTGTTATGGGCTGGATGGGGTCATGTATCTTCCTCGTTGTATCAGGTGTTGTCGTAAAAGCATTCTTCGGAATCTAATATGTCAAAAGAGCATCTTAGTTACAATGTATATAAGGGGCTACAAAAGCCCCTTATTTTCAAAGGATTTAAAGGCAAGTTCATTTATATCGGTGGAGCTTGTATTATTAGTGCTTTACTTTTATGTGCTATTGTTTCTACTCTAGCTTCTTTCATGTGGGGAGGCATAACGCTTGTAATAGTTATGTTTGGAGGGTTAGGAATAACATCAAAATTACAAAGAAAAGGACTTCACAAGAAAGATAAACGAAAAGGCATATATATAGTATCACGCACTTTTGTAAGAGATAGAAAAAAATAAAGCTTATGAAAAAGAAAAGTGAATTTGAAGCTCCTTATATTGGTATTGAAACAATAGACAATACTCCTATATTTTATAACCGAAGGGGCGACTATTCTGTTATCATTAAATGTGAAAATCCTATAATACAGTATTCAGCAGATATGGATGCTTACTATGATTTTCACCACTTATTTACTAATATCCTCAAAGTATTAGGAACTGGATATACAATACAAAAACAGGATATTCTATGTAAAAAATCATTTTTACCACCCCAGAATAGGAAGAACGACTATTTATCAAATCGTTATTTTGAACATTTTAAAGGACGAATATATACTGATATTTCTACTTATCTTGTTATTACAGGAGAAGCAGAAAGGTCTAAATTCTTTTCTTTTGACCCTCGAAGGTTTGATACTTTTATTAGAAATATCACAAAAGTATTAGGACTATTCGCTAATAGAGGAATAAGAGCTAAACTATTAAATGAAAATGAAATAGAAATATATATAAAAAGATTTCTATCTATCAATTTCAATCAGCAAACAGTAAGCCTAAAAAATATCAAAGCAAGAGAAGAAAATCTTATAATTGGAGAAAAAAACGTACAGTGCATTTCTCTTGTAGATATTGACGAAGTTAATTTTCCTTCTATTATAAAACCATATAAAGAGGTCAATATTGGGCTAAGATTTCCTGTTGACTTACTCTCTTTTTTGCATGATACACCAAGTATAGACACAATTATCTATAATCAAGTAATAAATATTCCAGACCAACGAAACGAAGCAAACAAATTAGAAGGCAAAAAGAAAAAACATAAAGGAATGCCTGACCCTGCAAATGATTTATGTGTAAAAGACATAGAACGAGTGCAGTCGGATATTGCCAGAGAAGGGCAAATGCTTGTATATGCACATTATAATATCATTCTTGCTGGTCTTGATGATATTAGTAAGGCTATCAACTATGTTGAAACATCTCTTTTTGATTGTGGCATTATTATTAATAAACAATGCTTCAACCAATTAGAATTATTCGAATGTGCACTGCCAGGAAACGCAATCAACCTAAACAGTTATGACAAATTTCTAACAACTTCCGATGCTGCAATTTGTCTTTTGTTTAAGGAAAAATTACAAGTAACAGAAAACAGCCCTTTTCTTACTTATTTTACAGACAGACAAGGATTGCCTGTTGGAATAGATATGTCCGGGAAAGAAGGTGAGAAAAAATATACAAATAACTCCAACTTCTTTGTTTTAGGTCCAAGTGGTTCTGGTAAGTCTTTCTATGTCAACTCCAAAGTAAGACAATGGGTTTTAGATAACACTGATATTGTATTGGTAGATACAGGGCATAGTTATTCAGGAATGTGCGAATACTATCATGGCAAATACATTACTTATTCTGAAAGCAAGCCTATATCTATGAATCCTTTCCGAATTACTGAAGAAGAGTATAATGTAGAAAAGAAAAACTTTCTTAAATCATTAATTTTCCTGATATGGAAAGGTGCAAATGGTGAGGTCAAAAAGCAAGAAGAAGAAATTATGGATATTACCATAGAAAAATACTATTCATTCTACTTTCATCCTTTCAACGGCTATTCAGATGCAGAAAAAGAAGCCATACGTGAAAATTTGCTACTTGAATTTCAAGTCAACGCAGAAGAATTTGAAAACGAAAGGGAAAAAGAAGAACGTAAGATACTTTCTGAAAAAATAGATAAATTGCAACAATTGGTAGAAAAAGGAGAAGGTGGAGAAAAAACTAACGCAGAAAGAGCGATACAAAACATTCTCATTGAAAAAGGCTTCACACGCCAAGAGCTTGATAATCCTGAAACCAGATTGCTTTCTGTCATAGAAAGACGCATCCAAAAGAAAGAAGATATACTGAAAGAAATAAAAGTTGAAAGTTTATCTTTTAACTCATTCTATGAATTTTCTCTACGCATTATACCTATCATTTGCAAAGAGAACAAGATTGATTTTGACATTACTAACTATAAGTTTCTACTAAAAAAATTCTACAAAGGAGGACAGTTAGAAAAAACTCTTAATGAAGATTTTGATACTTCCCTCTTTGAAGAACCCTTTATAGTTTTTGAAATTGATGCGATTAAAGATGACCCTGAACTATTCCCAATAGTTACCTTAATTATTATGGACGTTTTTATCCAAAAAATGCGATTAAAAAAGAACAGAAAGGCATTAATAATTGAAGAAGCTTGGAAGGCCATAGCCAGCCCTATGATGGCAGGATACATACTCTATTTGTATAAAACAGTACGCAAATTTTGGGGTATGGCAATGGTTGTTACTCAGGAACTGGAAGACATAATTAGTAATCCAGTAGTCAAAAACTCTATTATCAGCAACTCTGATATTATATGTCTGTTAGACCAAAGTAAATTTATAGACAAATATCAAGAAATCGCCAATCTTTTATCCTTAACGGAAGTAAATCAAAAACAAATATTTACTATCAATCAACTTCCCAATAAGGAAAATCGAAATCGGTTCAACGAAGTTTTTATAAAAAGAGGTAACTATGGTAATGTATTTGGAGTAGAGGTTTCTTTACACGAATATTTTACATTTACTACAGAAAGAATCGAGAAAGATGCTGTTGGATATTATCATATCATTTACGATAGTTTTCAAACAGGGTTGGATAATTTTATAATAGACCTAAAAGCTTCCAAATTAAAAAATACGGATTGGGTTTTACAAGTCAATAAGGTACTAGGGTATCACTCCGATGAAGGAAACTTAAAAGATATACTTAACATCATAGGGCAACAGCCATTATATAAGTATATCCCAGATAAATACAAATGGCTTACAAACCGTTAAAGATAAATGTCATGACAAAGATCCTATTTATTTTAGTGGTAGCATCCACTTTAACCCAATTTGCATATTCGCAAAAGGCAGTATTGGATATAACCTGCATGGAAACACTTATAGCTAATCATAAGGTGCAACATACTTCTTTCTCTAAAGTGAAAGATAATGAAACTCAAATAAGCCTTATACAAAAGCAAATCAGTGAAAAAATGGTTCAGATTGAATTTTTCCAAAGCAAATTTTACAATAGCCTAAAATCTGTAGAAGCCATCATAAAAACAGGAAAAGATATTATCTACTGCACTGATATTGCAGCAGATATTGGAAAATATCAAAAACAAATGGTTGAACTTGCTGTAGGTGACCCGGCTTTATTATTGGTGTCAGCAAAAACACAATTAGAATTAGTTAATCGTACTGCGGATTTGACACAATACATTTATCAGGTCGCCATTGTCGGGACTGATGTAAACCTTATGGATAATAAGCAAAGAATAGACTTGCTTAAGTATGTTATTAATGAACTAAGAAACATGAGAGGTATTGCATACTCTGTATGCCGACAAATGAGAACAGCAAAAAGAAATGGAGTATTACAAACATTAGCTCCGGGAGTATTTAAATACAAAGACAATCGTTCAAAATTAGTTGATGATTTATTACAGAATTATAAAGTAAAACCTAAAAGATAATATGAAAAGAGTGCTTTTATTTTTTTCCCTAATGTTGATTATTGGTACTTCTAATGTCTTTTCCCAAATGCCAGTAAAGGATAAGGGAAAATGGAGTGTGCTTAATAACATGGAGTTTATGGATAGGGTACGGCTACAACCGGAATACTATCATTACTGGATATGGTATAAAAAAGTCTTAGGCATTAAAATTCCTTTAGTCGGTTTAGGATTACACGACAAATACGGGAAACAGGATAGGCGTAACTTTCAGCTACAAGAAGTTCCAATGATGGCAGTCGTAAAATATAATAAATCCGTAACCGAAAAAGAAGGCTCTAAAGTTGATACCATTTATAAACAGGAACTTTTCAAATTTGGCGATAAAACGATTGATTATCAGTACACTTTAACAAAGAATCGAAGAAATGATATTCTCAATGATATAAACAAAAAGCTCGTTGAATATTCTTCTACTAACGGTAATAAAGAACATATCAAAGTTATAACCGATGAAGTTACTAGAATAAAAAAGAACATAGAGATAATCCATGATTCACATATGAGTAACTCCAAAAAGAGAGAAGCCTATTTAGATTTTGATAAAGAGCTAATAGAGGTTCTTTCACTAATAACAAGATTGAATAATATAAATAAAACAATAATGAACCATGAATGAATTAATAGATCAATACTTATTTGAATTATTTGATGGACTAAGAGATAAGACAACTGTCCTATTTGGAGAGTTCATAGCAGATGCACAGGCATTAGCAGCAATCTTTATGTTACTATATTTTGGAGTGGAAAGTTTCAAAATGATGAGTGGGGACAAAAAATTAGAGATTATTCCATTATTGCGCCCATTCGCACTAGGATTAGTTCTTATGTTCTGGATTCCTTTTATTAACTTGATAAGTTATCCCGGAGAAGTACTTACAGCACAAAGTAAGGCAATGTTTACAAATCAGCTAGATGAAGTAGAGTTACTCTCTCGTAATAGGTATGCACTTATTGATAGCGTTGCTGTAGAATTATTACATACCTCAATTCTTGTTGAAAGAGCCGAAAATGAAGTTCAGGATAAAAAATGGTATGATTTTAGCATAGACTTTTCAGCTATTGGAGATAAGATAGCTGGATTATATGTGTATGTAGTCGCTAAGGCCAAAATGATAATGTTTAATATCATTGAATTTATTGTTGTTACGTTTTGGCAAGTATGTACCTATTTTGTCTTTTTCCTACAAATTATATTCACAGGAATACTAGTTATCCTTGGTCCACTAGCTTTTGCATTCTCTGTTTTACCAGCATTTCGGGATGCTTATATACAATGGATTGCTCGTTTTGTCAGTGTTAGTTTATATTCATGTATTGCATATATAGTACTATCAATTTCCTTAGTAGTAATGCAATATGGGATAGAAAGAGAAATTGAAATTTTAGAATATGCGCTTAGAAATGAAGCTGCATTTGTTATGTATGTCGGAATGACTTCCGGAGGTGTCAATAGCTTCCTTCTCACAGCATTACTTGGAGCATTTTCCATGCTTACAATACCTTTTGTTTCTACATGGATTGTAAGTACAACTGGAGTAGGGCAAGCGGTAGGAGGTATGGTTGGAGGAGCAGCAATTGCAACCAAAGCCATAGCAGCTCCGGCTACAGGTGGAGCAAGTGCAGCGATGTAAAAAAATTCATAAACTTTTAAACACACGTAATCATGATTATTAAAAACTTAGAAAATAAAATTAAACTAGCCGGAATTTTATCTATTGGCTGTTTTGCAACTAGTATAGTTATTTCCGGTATGGTACTAGCTTTTTGTTTCTCTTTAGTAAAAGCGGAAAGAAAGAAAATATATGTCTTGGATAATGATGTACCTGTATTAGTGAAACAAACAGGTACAGAAGTCAACTTGGAAGTAGAATGTAAAAGCCACATAAATCTATTCCACACTTTATTTTTCACATTACCACCAGACGATGAATTTATAAAATACAACATGGAAAAAGCCATGTATCTAATTGATGATAGTGGATTAAAACAATATAACAACTTAAAAGAAAAAGGATATTTCAACACTATTTTAGCAAGTTCTGCAACTGTAACAATCATGACAGATAGTATTAAGATAGATATGAACAACCTATCTTTTAAATACTATGGCATCCAACGTATAGAACGAGAAACATCCATTCTAAAAAGGCAACTTGTAACTACAGGGAAATTAAGACAAATTCCACGTACTGAAAATAATCCTCATGGGCTTATTATCACAGATTGGAAAACGATACTCAATAAAGACCTAGATTATAAAGTAAAAAAGAATTTCTAATGAAACTGTTTAAACATAAAAAGAATGATAGAAAAGAAAAGATCAAGACTAAAGCCGAACAAGCTACAGTTATTCTTCTTACTAAAATATTTCAAAGATTCGGAGTTAATAACGCTTGTGAACGCTTATTAGCATGGGCAGACATACACCACAAAGTAATGTTTGGAATTACGATTTCATTTCTTTCTTTAGTTACATTTCTATCAATAGTAATGCGTCCATCGAGAAAAGCAATGCAAGTTTTCAACGAAGAAAAGAACAAAAGACAAATTAGCATTGACAGCCGCCTACAAAAAAAACAAATAGGAGTTGGCGATTTGTTAGAAGTAATTAAAATGCAAAATGAAATTAATGAACTAAGAAAGAATGGGAAATTAACTCCAGAAGACACTTTGCGAATAAAAGATTTATATAATAAATTAAATAAATAGCGTATGAAACAGATTGATATTAAAAAGCCCAAGTACATCATTCCTATACTCATCCTACCTTTTATTCTAGGAATAGGATGGTTAATTAAGGATATGGTAAACTCTGCCCCAGCAGAGGAAACTACATTAGTAGAAACGGAAGAATTAAATCTTGATATTCCTGATGCTAATTTAGAAAAGAGAGAGATAAAAAGTAAATTTGAATCACTTAAAGGAGCTTTCAAAAAATCTTCTGATTATTCATCCATACAAACCATAGATAAAGAAGAAGAAGTTAGTGAAATAGAAAGTTATGGTTCTCTTTACTCCAATGATGAAATAAGGCAAATTGACAGTTTAAATCAGGCTTCTAAAATCCGAGAAAAGGAATTGGAGCAACAAATCAAAGGGCTTCCTACTATAGATGAATCAAGTCAAACAGAAACAAGGAAAGCCCCTGAAAAATCCAAGATGCAAGAAGAAATGGAACTGTTTAAAATGCAAATGGCTTATATAGATTCATTGCAAAATCCACGTCCTAGAACACCTCAAAAAAAACAAGATGAAAAGCCAAAAGAAAAGGCTATAGAAGTTGTAAAAGCGAAAAATCCCGCAGAAGTATATTTCAATACTGTAGGGAAAGAACAAAAAACTTCACTAATCACAGCCATATTAGATGAAACTTTAAAAGTAACAGATGGCAGCCGAGTACGCATACGGCTTCTAGATGATATAATGATTAATGACGCTCTTTTAACTAAAGGAACTTACCTATATGGGAATGTATCTGGCTTTAAGGCTCAAAGAGTACACATTAATATTTCCTCTATAATGGTTGATGGTAAACAAATGAAAGTAGATTTATCTGTATATGATAATGACGGACAAGAAGGCTTCTTTGTTCCTTCATCAGCTTTTAGAGATTTAAGTAAAGATGTTGGGTCGCAAATAGGTAGCCAAACAATACAAATGAATAGTCAATCAGAAGGAGTAGAACAGTTTGCTTTAGGTGCTTTACAAGATGTTTACCGTAGTACAACCCAAGCTCTTTCTAAAAACATCAAAAAAAACAAAGCCAAATTAAAATATAATACACAAGTTTTTTTAGTAAATAACAAAGATAAAGAACAATAATATGAGAAAGATTTTTATTGCATTATGCACAATGGTTTCTGTTATTACAGGAAATGCACAGAACACCCCTATTGGAGAAAATATCGAGCTTGCAGGTGAGAACCCAGAAGAACTAAAGGTTATATACATCAACAAAGATGTTTCAACGCATTTTATAGCAATGGAAGATATAAAATACGTTGATATATCGGTCAATGATATTGTTGGCGATATTCCTACTGGTAACTCTCTTAGAATAAAGCCCACAAAAGAAGGAGCCAGTGGAGTTATCACCATTGTTACAGAAAGATTTTTTGTACAATATATGTTAGTATATAGTAGCGACTTAGCGAAAGCATACACTCGCTTTAATATCCCTTATGCTGATTTACGTAGCTATATGAATCCAGAAGTGAATTTAACCAAAGCACAAATGTATGATTACGCACATAGAATGTTTATTTCAAAAAATAAATTCTATGATGTTTCCAGCACAAGTAACCTAATGAAAATTGTGCTAAACAATATCTACACATTAGACAAGTATTTCTTTATTGATATTTCTATGATTAATAAAACAAAAATACGATATGATATAGACCAAATACGCTTTAAAATCGAAGATAAAAAACAAACAAAGGCTACTAATTTTCAATCTATAGAAATACTTCCATTGATGCAAGTTAATAAGAATCTTGTTTTCAAGAAAAATTATCGGAATATTTTTGTATTTGAAAAATTTACTTTTCCAGACGAAAAAGTCCTTACCATAGAAATATCTGAAAAACAGATTTCAGGACGTACTATAACATTAAGAATTGATTATGCAGACATTCTTCATGCAGATGCTTTTACTGAATAAAATTTTACGATTATGAAAAGAATAGCATTTCTTGTTATCACCTTATTTTTTTCCCTAAAGTCAATGGCTGGTGATGGTGATAAGTTTTTTAATATTTCAGGAGGTTGGCAATGGAAAAATACCGTCAATGCAGTTGTAGGGCTGGAGTTTGAAGGTAAATATCACAATGCTTATGAACTATATATTGATTTAGCTACAGCATATGATAAATGCCCGGTATGTAATAAGGTATGCTCTGATAGTTTCTGGAGCTATAAAACATTCGGCATAGGTGCAGCATATAAACCTACAATCTCACGAGGCAAAAACAGTAATTTAAGATGGCGGTTTGGAGCAGATTTAGGAGCTAACAGAAAAGGGTTTCAGGCTTCCATTGATATAGGTTTAGAATATAGCTATTCATTTAGAAATGGAATGCAAGTCTTTGTAATGCAAAAAAATGATTTTGTCTTTTGGACACGTGACCATTTCCGAAATGGATTATTAGTAGGTGTCAAATTTCCAATAAATAATTAAGTATGAAAAAAATATATATAATTCTATTATCCATTATAGGGGTAATATCATCATGTACAAAACACGAAGATATTATAGACACATCATTACAGCCGGGTAGTATCTTATGTAGTGATGGAAGTATAGTGCATCCCTCACTTTTTTCACCCAATGAAAAAGAAGCCATTGGAGTTGTATTTTGGTGTAATGATGGGAATAATCCTGATATAAAAGAAACCGCTTATGCCGTTTCATTAGAAGATTTAGAAGAAAATCCTTTAATAGATACAGACGAGGATATAGCTAATGTTTCGGAAGATGAAAACAGCTTTGATGGAGCAGCTAATACTGCCGCAATAATGAACTTTGCTATAAAAGATAGTTTAGCTTATCCAGCAGCTCAAAAAGCTATAGAATACGCACCAAAAGGTGTTACAGGTTGGTTTATTGGCTCTATCGCACAAAACAAAGCAATCTCTAATAATCTTGAAAAGGTATATTCTTCTTTCTCAATCATTGGAGGAACGCACTTTGATGGTTGGTACTGGAGTTCTACAGAAGATGGAGCAGGAAAAGATACTCCTAAAGTGTTTGCACTAATTTCTTCATTAACAAAAGGAAGAGCAACCAGTACAAGCAAAAGAAATTCATTTAAAATCAGACCTATTATAGCAATAAGATAATCATGAAAAAGAAAATAATTATACTAGCAGCCTTCGTTGTTACATTTTTTACCGCATGTACTTCAACGCATATGATAACTTTCAGTAACGCTGAACTAAGCGACAAAGAAAAAGACATGATAGAAAATAATAGTAACTATTCAACCGCTTCAATAGTTGGTGGAAGTGCAAAATTAGTTAAAGAAGAAAGAGATAAAGCTATCCAAGAAAAGATAGAAGCTAGAAGAAATAAACTAAAAGCTATTGATGGCTTATCAATCTCCAGCTATAAAGATAAAAATGGAAAAGAACAGTTTAAAGCAACAGCTCAAAGTGAAATCCTATTCAAATTTGATTCATATGAATTAAATGAAGAAGCTCAAAAAATGCTTTCTGACTTATGTAATATCATTACTGAAATACCCAATACTAAGATTAAAATAATTGGGCATACTGACAATATAGGAGAAAAACAATACAATATCATACTTTCTAAAAATAGAGCAGCAGCAGTAGGAAATTACCTTAGAACCGCTGGTATAGAAACAAACAACATAACAGAAGATGGAAAAGGATATAGCGAACCCATTGCAGACAATACAAGTGAAGCTGGACGTGCTAAAAATAGGAGAGTAGAAATATTTATCACAAATGATGAATATTAAAAAGAGAGATTTCTATTAACAAAGACCGGGAGGTTAAACTCTCGGTCTTTGTTTTATAGTCTGGAAAGAAATTGATACCGTACTTTTCGGAGTTCCGGCACTGATGGGCAAACATGGCATGATGAAATGATACCGAATTATCATGCTCGATATGTTCTGAAGAACGCCTTTTTGATACCAAATACAAAAAGCTGCCGGAAGCCGGACACAAAAAATTGATACCATAAAACTATAGGGAAAAAGAACAAAGAGAAAACACTATATATAAATAATATATGAATATATAATATATGAACCTATAAACATATAATATATGATTAATATACTCCACTTCCAGAAAGAGCAACACGAAGAATCTTCTTTTCCCTAAAGTTCTTTGTGTCGTTTCTCTCTATATCTGAATACAGAAAAACGGCTGCATCATAAAAGAAACGATACCGACACCATTCAGGAACTATCGCCCATCAGCAAAAGGATTGCATCTAATTGATACCTTTTCTGCCTGCACTGGAGAGAAACCGGGAAGGTATTTGATACCGTACTTTTCCGGGTTCTGCCCGGCATGGACGATAAGAGAACATTATTATGATACCAAAAACTTTAGGGAAAAATAAAACTTCGGCAGTCTATAAACCTAAAACTATTTTTAACAAAAATAATTGTCCTATTATTTGCGACATTTATAGAAAATCACTATCTTTGAGTATTGAAAATAAAGAGATAAACAAACCTTTAAAGCTGGTTTGGCTGCCAGTATAAAGAACAGCAAACAAAATTATGAATATCTTAAGATTTCTTTTAAGTAGCTTTTTATGGGCTATGGGTGGAATTTTTGTATTAGCAATCTATGCGAGTCTATTTGATTTTTATTTGCATTGCAATAGTAGGATTAACCATCTACTACAGAAAATCCATAATAAAAATGTACGCAGAAATCTTTAATGAGTTAGGAATTAATAAGTATGTTATACAAATTAAAAATCTAAAGAAATACAAAGAACCTATTTACAAACTAATCAATACAATAGGTCTATGATGATTGTTTTTTCTCTATCTTTGCTAAAGACATCAGCAAGATAGCTATATAAAATTAGAAAATAAATAGTTATGGAAACTAATCAAACATATCAAAATGAACTTGGTTCGGCTATGCTCCCATTTGTTATGAGAGAATTGGTTGATACAGTCATGAAAAGAAAAACGCTACCTTTAGAAGATGCGTTATACTATATATATTCTTCCAATTTGTACAAGGCATTATTGGACGAGAATACAAAACTATGGTATTCAAGTACATTATCACTTTATGAAGCATTAGAAAAAGAGAAAACAGAACAGAAGAAAGTACAAAAGGACAATCCAAAGATATTGCTTTTTCAAATGTTTTGTGCTGAAAATTACAGGGAAACTAAAAATATAAGTGCTAAAGAAACTCTTTTGCTGTTTTCCAATCATGGCGTTTTTGAATTTCTATATGAAAATTTTGAAATGCTGCACACACAAGATACAGAGTATATATTAGATACTATAATAACTTATATCAATAAAAAGGCATGAAACTATATCACGGCTCAACAGTTACCGTCAAATCCCCTAATATACAGAAAGGGCGTAAAGCTACTGACTTTGGAAAAGGATTCTATACGACAACTAATTTTGAACAGGCTAAGAAGTGGGCAATACTCAAAAGAAATCGGGAACATGGTAAAAAAGCGGTCGTTTCAGTTTATGAAGTCCCCGATAATATTCTTGATAGAGAGTTTTCAGTCCTTCGATTTGATGGGGCTACAAAAGAGTGGCTGGAGTTTGTAGTTAATAACCGCAGAGGAAAAGGAAAAAACAGCTATGATTTAATAATGGGACCCGTTGCCAATGACCAGTTATATGCAACAATCCGGCTTTATGAACAAGGTGTTGTTACGGCTGATGCAGCGATTGAAATGCTAAAGACCCATAAGCTTTTTAACCAACTTTCATTTCATACAGTGAAAGTTATTCCATTATTAAAATTCACAGAATCTATTGAAGTATAAATCATAAAACTATAATGAACCATGAATAAAGAAATGAGCTTGGATGTTGCGCTCGACATTATCGGGACACTCCGCATGATGAAGATAGATGAAATATCAGAAGAGAAGGATGAAAACAGAAAAAAAATACTGCAAAAAGAACTTTCTGTTCTCAACACAGAAGAAAAAATAGCAAATGGATTGTTGCAGTTTGAAGTTTCTGAAAATGTGCGCTTATCAGTCATGGATAAGATACAAAACTATTACGCACCTAAATTGAAAGCATATTATGCAACGCTATGAAGTAGAAGCCATCTTTGAACAAAAAAAAGATGGCTTATTTGAGGACATCAATATATCATCACAAAAGCCTATTGCTATAATCTTAGGTGGACAACCAGCTTGCGGAAAAAGCACTCTTATAAATGTTGCAAAGAAAGACCATCCTAACTTAGATTTTCTCACTGTTAATGGTGACCTTTACAGACAGTTTCACCCCAATAAGGAACTAATAAAAGACCCTATTAAATACCCCATTGAAACCCAGATTTTTTCTAGCGTTTTTACAGAAAAACTAATAGAAGAAGCCATTAAACGGAAATGCAATATTATTATAGAAGGAACTATGAGAAATCCAGATGTACCTTTAAAGACAGCACAAAAATTTAAAGATGCAGGATTTAGAGTTGAAGCATATATTATTGCAGCCCCCAAGGAGTTTACCCAACTAGGACTTTACAACAGGTATCAAGAAGAAGTACTAAGTAAAGGACAAGGACGATTAGCCGATATTGATTCACATAACAAAGCCGTAAATGGACTAATGAAATCTGCAAATCAATTATACAGTGATAAGGCTGTAGATAAGATTTCTATCCACACCTACTTAGCGAAAGAAAGAATTAAAGATTTCAATCTAGTAAATGGTGAATGGAGTTGCAAAAGTATGCCATCTATTTTTATAGATGAAAGTCGTTCAAAACAGATGAAGAATAAAGAAATACTTAACACTAACATTCAAAGAGGAAAAGAGCTTATTGAATCCGTAACGAATCCTGAAGTAAAAAAAGGAATGAAAGAAGCTCTGTCACAACTTCAATCTTCACTAGAAAAAGTTCAAAGACAAGAAAAAGGATTAAAAAAAGGTTTCTTCTGATTCTTCCAAAAAGAGAGGACTGGCTTTTCCAATCCTCTTTTGAGAACTATTTGCGTCTTAGCTCATTATCTATTTGTTGTGAAATTTGTCCTTTAACAGTTCTGATTACCTCATTAATATAATCAAGAATTGGCTTTGGGTCTATTGTCTTATCTTTGTATTCCATTTGAAAATGTAAGTGTTCTCCTGTGCTGCGCCCGGTACTTCCACTAATTCCTATTGGTTGCCCAGCTTCAACAGCTTGTCTCGCATTTACAAGCACATTGTATAAATGCCCATAAATAGAGGTAAAATCACCATGGCGCACTTCTACATAATTTCCCAACCCTTTATTTTTTCCTGTTTTTACAACCATTCCTGGCATTATCGAATAAACATAGTCGTTGTTACCTTTAAGGTCTATCCCTCTATGATTTGCTATTTTTCCAGTAAATGGGTCTTTCCTTTTACCATAATGGGAAGTTATCACCATTGAATCAATGGGCAAAGATAAATACCTTCTTTGCTTCCAGTATGCAAGCCGTTCTGTAGTCAAAGCATCATTGACAACAACAGCCTTTTCTTTTTCTTCTATCAATTTATTTTCTGTCGTTGCTAATACTGGTTCCGCTTTAGGAATATCCTTTTTCTGTAATACCGTATTAAACTGGCAGTAGCCATTCACTGAAAAAAACAATGAACAAGCAAAAAATACAGTTATTTTATTCTTCATATTGATATTTTTATTACTTTTGGGCAAAAATATACATTACATGGATAAAAAGCAAGCTATTTTTAATGAAAATGATATTCCATATAAAGAATTAGAACTAATAGGAATATCAAAAAAACAGATATGGTCTTTGGATAAGGCAAATATCACAGCTCTATTATCTGGAAAGAGAACCAGTTTACTAGACCTTTCTTTTCACGATAATAATGGAGAAGAAATAAGTATAAAAGGAAAAATAAGTTTGTACTGGAAAGACAGCAACAATGCTGGCGTTAAAATTCATCCAGTCAGACCAGAAATAATGAATGATATAAACCTTAAACCAAAGGAGTTAGAACGACTTCAAGATAACGAGATAATAACAAAAACTATTAACAATGAAAAATATCTCGTACAATTAGACCCTGAAACAAACGAATTGCTTAAAACAAAAATCAAAAGTATTTCAATACCTTCAAACATAAAAGGTGTTGAGCTGGATAAGCAACAAAAGGAAACTCTAAAATCAGGCAAGGAATTAATTTTGAATGTTGACAAAGAAAAAATTGCCATAAGATTAGATTTAAATAATCCAAGAGGAATAAAATTCCTAGACTTCGAGCAGCAACAGAAAATAGCTTATGACCGGCATAACCCACAAATTATAGGAACTATTCATACTGATAAAAACAGAAATGAATATATAGAATACATGAAAGGACAAAAAACAGCACTTGGAAATGAATCGCAATCTAAAGTAGAACATAAATTCAAATTATAAAATGGAAGAAAAGAAAAGTTTTGAAGCTCTGCAATATAGTTATGAAAATGCCGGACAATTCCGAGCCATAGCAGCAGTTCTTGGATATTCAGAAGAATATCGAAATGGTGATATTACCTTTTCCAAAGGTAATGAAACATACACTTACCCACTGAATACGCTTAAACTTGGCAATTTAGGAGATAATAGAGAATCCTTATTAGAGCAATCTAAAGAAAGAATAATCAGTTTCTTTGATAAAGAACAAGCTAGCAATAATTTCCAAGAATATAGCCAACATTTACGAGAAAACCACAATGTTGCAATTATAAAATGGGATGATATAAAAAAAGGTACTAATAAGAATGAAGGATATAAAGACGGATTTACAGTCATAGACCTTGAAAATAAAATTGCATATAAAGGAGAAGATCTTTACCGATATGCTTATGAACAAAACCAAACCCTAGATGGTAAAGGTTCATATGTTGATATAGACTGGAACAAGTTTAATGAAGTAGGAGTTAAACCGGAAAATTTAAGCCCCGAAGATATTGCAAACATCAAAAATGGGAAAAAAACAGGTATGCTAAATTTTTCCATTGAAGATACTCCCGGTAATAGAACACTTCTAGACAATGAAAAAGTGTCTTATAAAACAGAAAATGGAAAACTCCATTTTGAAGGGAAAGCAACAACTCTTAAATATATAACAGCCGAGAATACACCTGAAAATAAATCTAAATTAAAAGCCAACGAAATTGATTTCAAAGAAGAAGGTAAACGCATCAAAATTGATGGTATCAATGCTAGAAAACTAGCAATCGCAGCTATTACTGTAGTTTACCCAATCGCTGGGATTGCTATCTTACTCATTCCTAAACGACAAGAAATAAAAAATGATTTATCCTTTACTAAGGATGAAATAAAAGCCCTAAAAGCTGATAATGTCGTAGTAAAGACTAATTCAAAAGGAGAAAGAACATTGCACCAACGTGACAAAGATACTAATGAGATAGTATCAATAAAAGCAAAAGACATTCATATTCCCCAAAAACTTGGAGGAATAGAGCTTACTCCTATGCAGCAAGAAAATCTCAAAAATGGAAAAGAAATTACCATTGTAAACGAGGAACTAAACAAAGCTGCAAAAGTAAAACTAGATTTGAATGCCAGAAATGGATTATCAATCAAAGATGCAAATACTATAGAAATTAAAGCGACTGAAAAGAAAGAACAAACAATAGGGAAAGAAAGATATATATCTGATAAAGAAAGATTAGAGTTTGTAGCCCAAAAAGGAGCTAAAGGGATTGATGAAATTTTTAAAGATAAACCCACCGAAATGGCTGCCTTTTTAGAGAAACATAAACTTTCTAAAGATTATGCTTCTTACAAGGAAGTAGAAAAAACATATTCCAGCTCTAGGGAAGCTACTAAACAAACTGTCGGAGAACAAATATCTACCCAGATGGATAAAATAGATAGTTCTATTAAAGCAACAGCGAAGCAAGAAGCATCTATTCTCGGATATGGTAGAACCTACGGGAAAAATAATGATACTCCAACAATGAAACTATAATATTATGCTAACATTTGACGATTATAAGGCTAAAATATCCATCATTCAAATACTTGAAGATTTAGGATATAAACAAGACATTAGCAAAGGAAAGGTTTCTCCTGTTTTTAAACTAGCAGACGGAGCAGGTAACAAGTTAGATGAAATCATCATCAAGAATCCCCATAGTGTGCAAGAACACTACTATGATAGGAATTATAAAGGTGGAGATTTAATTCAGTTCATCAAAAATCATATTAATGACTTCCCACAATTCCAACATCAAAATACGTTTGTGCGAGTTAATATGATTTTAGGACATTACGCAAATGAGCCTTATAGTCCTAAATATGAAGCATTCAAAGCTGTAAAAACAGAAAACAGATCTTTTGATAGAGATAGATATAAAGAATTTTCTACTACACTCGCTGATTTAAGATTTCTCACACATGAAAGAAATATAAATCATCAAGTCGTAGAAAAGTTTCTCCCATTTATCACAAGGGTTAAAGACTTACAAGGAAACGGCAATTATTATAATATAGGTTTTCCCTATATTAATCCAACAGATAAAAACAACAAAATAACAAATTACGAATTAAGAAACTATGGATTCAAAGGAATGGCAACCGGAGGAGATAAAAGTAACTCGCTTTGGATTGCTGATTTTTGCCCACACCCCCAAATGGCAAAACATATATATTTTGCAGAATCCGCTTTAGATGCGATGAGTTTCTATCAACTCAATGCTAACAAAATCAAATTAGAAGAAAGTGTTTTTGGTAGTGTAGGAGGGTACATTTCAGTTAATCAAATAAAAAACACTTTATTGCGATACCCACAAGCTAAAGTACATACCTGTTTTGATAATGATTTAAACGGTAATTTGTATGACATTAAAGTGTCTGGAATCATTAGTAATACAGAAATAACAATAAAAGAGAATAAAGATGATGTGCTGTTTAAGACTAAAGATAGGGAATTTACTATTAACAAAAATGACGTTTCACTAGAAAGTTTTAGAGAAAAGAGCAAAATAATAGCTCCTATGATTTCTCATAAAGCAGAAAAAGCAAAAGATTTCAATGAAATTCTAATGAAACAACATGAACAAAAAAAAAGTATTAAGTTATGAATGATGGGACAAACACAGCTTCTGACGATATTATATTAAAGCCTAAATTCCGATATTGGCTAATGAAGAATTTCCTTTTAATCATATTAGTGATTTTCGTGCTCATTTTTAGTAAATATATAAGAGAACATGAATTATTAAAGTTTATCAGTGGAACGATATTAGTATTGTTGATATTTATAATCTTCTACAAATATATTTCAATGTTACTTTGTACAAGATGGATTATAACCAGAGAGCAAATAAAAATATATCAGGGAGTACTTTCAAAAAGGATTAACTACATAGAATTATATCGGATATATGATTATGAAGAAAAGCAAAGTTTTATCCAATCTTTAATAAATAACACTAATATCTATATCTATTCTGGCGATAAATCAACACCAGAACTACTGATGAATGGTCTTAAAGCCAATAGTGATATAATTCAAATCATTAGAAATAGGGTAGAGGAACAAAAAAAGAAAAAAGGAATATATGAATTTACAAACAGATAATATGAAAAGAGTACTTTTATTTTTTTCCCTAATGTTGCTGTTGGGCAATATAAAAGGACTGGCACAATCTATCGTTATTGATCCAATGATGATTGGAACACTCGCTGTTTCCCATAAGCAGCAACAAGACGTACTGAAAGATATACAAAGTGAAGAAACCAAAATCCGTAACTTTCAAATTTTAATTCAACAAAAAATGAGTCAAATTCAATCCTTACAGGAAAAGACATACAACTATCTCTCTACAGTTAATGCAGTTGTGAAAAATGGAAAGGATATTATTTATGCTTCAACCTTAGCTAGAGATATAGCAAAGTATCAATCCGAAGCAGCTAAATACGCCGTTGGAGACCCCAAGCTATTAACCATAATTGCAAAAACAGAGTATGAACTTATCAGTAGGAGTGTGGATTTAATGATATACATAAACAATATCGCATTGCAAGGCGGTGAAAAAAATCTTATGGATAATAAGCAAAGGATAGATTTATGTATTCATGTGGTGAATGAACTTAGACGAATGCGCGGGCTTGCATACGCTGTATGCCGACAGATGAAATCCGCTAAAAGGGCTGGAGTACTCAAAACGCTTGCACCCGGACAATTTAAATATGTAAATAGTGGAAAACAAAAAGTAGATAATATTTTAAACGGTATTAAATGGATTAGTAAAGGAGGCTATTAAATGGATAATGACACAATTAAAGATTTAGGCTTATGCCCTGTTTGTCAAAAAGGGCATATAATGAAAGGTAGCTTAGGATATTCCTGTAATTACTTCAAAAACATGAATGACAAGTGTACATTTAACATCTATCATTCATATTGGGGAAAAGAGATTACGGAAGAAATAGCCACCCAATTAATAACAATAGGGAAAACAGATATCTTCCATGACTTCCATAATAAAAAAGGAGTTCCTTTTTCTGCATATTTAACTATCGAAAATGGAGTTGTCGTTCCTTCTTTCGTGAATGAAATATTAGAAACTCCATGCCCTGTATGTGGTAGAGAAATTGAAATTTTACTAAATGGATATGCTTGTAAAGGGTATTCGCAAAAAGATAAGGACAACAACAGAGTTTGCAACCTCTATATACCCAAAACTATTGCGCAAAGAGAAATACCATTAGAAGCAGCAGAAATGCTTGCCAGTGGTAAGAAAACACCTTTTATGACTGGATTTAAATCAAGAGAAGGCTATGAGTTTTCTTCACGGTTAGTTTTAACAGAGAATTTAGATACAACCTTTGATAACACACTATGCACATGTCCTAAGTGTGGAGGAAACTTATATATAAACAAAAAAGCCTATAATTGCTCCAATTATAGGGATGAATCCATAAAATGTGATTTTGTCATTTGGCGTGAAATGTCAGGACGTATTATAACTCCCGAAGAAGCAATAGAGCTTTGTGAGAAAAAAGAAACCCCAGTATTAACCGGGTTCCATGATAAAAAAGGGCAATCAATGGAAAGAAAACTTGTATTGAACGATGATTTTAAAGTAAAACTAATATGAAAGTAGAATTTATAATTTATAGTCCGAATTTTATAGAGAGGGGAATGAGTGTAAAGGCTGATTGGAATTTTCCGCACCTTCCAAGGGAAGGCGAAGAAATTTCAGCTCACATTATAATGTTTCAGAATGAATTTACCTATCAAAATTTATTGGAATATCTGACAGATGAAGCCAAAAGTGATTTTAATAAATTCAATGATGGCGAGAATGATTTAGAAGGAAATTTCCGAGCATGGATATATGATGTTATTCAATCCGTCAATCTCGTTGAATCAATACATTATAGACCAAATACGGAAGACTATACAGAAATAATTCCTGCAATTGTTTTAAGTGATTTAAGTAATTAAATATTATTGATATGCAAATGAATAAGACTGATTTAATCAAAATGGTTGCTGAAAAGGCAAATAAGCCAACAAAAGAAGTAGCAGAAATAATAGATAGTTTTTTCAAAGAATTATCTCAAAATCTAAGAGAAAAAGATGTTTCTATAAAAGATTTTGGCACTTTCAAGAAAATTATTCAGCCAGCTCGGATAGCTAGAAATCCGGCAACTGGAGAACCTGTAGAAGTTCCAGAAAAGGAAGTTGTTAAATTCAAGCCTTCCAAAAATGTACTTAATATGAAATGGCTATGATAGAAATAAACATCCATATTCCCATAGATGACGTGAATAATATTTCCATACCAATCCATTTGCCTGTAGTTCCAAGGGTTGGAGAAAAAATTTATCTATCTGACAAACAAATAAATAATTTGATAGGTCTATTAGAAGAACAATATCCTCACAATCCACAAACAGAAGAATGGAAAGAATCAATAAGACGGTTCACCAATATTGAGGAAGTATCATATAATGCTGTAAATGGAACGATACATATTGAATTATCAACGATTTAATAGAAATGAACGCTGTAGCCATGCCATTTATTTATTGTATATTTGCACATCGAATTATCAACTATTTAAAGGAAACAATATGAAAAAGTATTTATCATTAGTAATGATTGGTTTAAGCCTTATGTTATCTGGATGCAGTAAAGACGATAACAACGACCCTGATACTCCACCTACAGGAGATACAGGAAAAGTACGTTATGAAGCCACTGTTAGTGATCCAGAAAATTTCAAACTCTTAGTACTCTATACCGTAGGAGTAGATTTTTCTTCTGAAAGCCCAGAAAAAGCAGCAAAAGAAATTGTTGTAGAAAGTCCATTTACATTTGAACAAGAAGCCAAACAAGGAACATATTTATGGCTATCTGCCTACCCTGTACCTAGAGATAAAGAAAACCTTGAAAATTTACAGTTACCAAAGAAAGTAGAAGTAAAAATGTTTATTGATGATAAGCTGCATAAGTCTGACAGTGGTGAAAATTATGCAGTGGTTCAATATATCTTCGGACAGGAAAAGTATCAGTAGAACTGATACCTTTTCCACCAGTACTGGAGAGAAACCGGGAAGGAATTTGATACCGTACTTTTCCGGGTTCTGCCCGGCATGGACGATAAGAGAACATTATTATGATACCAAAAATAAAAAACAATACCACTCTTATGACATAAAAGAGTGGTATTTTCATTTGAATTAATAAGATGAAAGACCAAAAAAGATTATTACACAAATGTCTATTAGAAGACATTCCGGCTTTCGTAATATGCGGAACAGATATTTGTTCCGTCCAAACGATGGAAGCATATTACCAGATAGCAGTAGAAAAAGGTTGCAATAGCATTTTTTTAGAAGACTTGAAATTAGCTATAGAAGATTTCAAGGCTTTTCAATGTGAGGAACCTGAAAAAGTTAAAATACCCGATTAAGTCATGGAAGAAAGTAAAGAATTGCAAAAGCTTTATGGATTCATGCAAGCATTCATTTATATAACAGTTTGCATAGAGATTCTACTATTTGTTCATTTTCCCTTTAGTGAAAATATTACACCTTTTTTATCAAAGTTGGCAAAAATACCTATCTATTCTAATATTCTTTATAGCAAGTTATTTACATTCTTTATTATAATGGTTACTTGTATTGGAACACGTTCAAAAAAGGATTTAGAATTAGACCCAACTAAACAAATCATTTTTCCTTTAATTTTTGGATTCATTATGTTCTTTGGAAGTGTATGCTTTCTTTTCTTTAAAGAAAAAGGAGAAAATGGTTTAGAATGGTATAATATAGCTTACATTATACTATCAATAATTGGAGCTATATTAATAAATTCAGCTCTAGATAACATTTCCAAACGTATTAAATCAAACTTTATGAAAGATAGATTTAATATAGAGAATGAAAGTTTTGAACAATCTAAAAACAAGGTAGAAACAGAATACTCTGTCAATATTCCGATGAAGTTTTTCTACAATAGAAAGTGGCATAATGGATGGCTGAATATATGTAACTGTTTTCGTGGAACTTTTGTAATAGGAACGCCCGGAAGTGGTAAATCTTTTTCTGTTATAAATTCTTTTATAAGACAGCATTCAGCTAAAGGATTTGCAGAAGTTGTTTACGACTTCAAATTTCCTGAACTTGCCAAAATTGCATATTATAATTATCAAAAGAATAAGCAATTAGGGAAAATACCAAATAATTTCAAGTTCAATGTCATTAATTTTTCTGATATTGAATATAGTAGAAGAATAAATCCATTGAAACGAGAATATATAGAAATCCTAGCAGATGCAACAGAAACTGCAGAAGCATTATATGAGAGTTTACAAAAAGGAGATAAAGGAAGCGGAGGTAATAGCGATTTTTTTAAAACATCAGCAGTAAACTTGTTAGCAGCTTCTATTTATTTTTGGTCTAGATACGAGAATGGCAAATATTCAGATTTACCGCATGTACTAGCTTTCCTTAATCAAGAATATGATGTACTATTTAAAGTTCTTTTTTCCGAACCTGAATTAAAGTCACTAGTTTCCCCATTTGAAGCTGCGTATAAATCAGGAGCAGTGGACCAATTAGAAGGACAGATGGCAAGTCTAAAAGTACAGTTATCAAGGCTGGCCACTAAAGAATCTTTTTGGGTATTTAGTGGCAATGATTTCAATTTAAAAGTATCAGATAAAACGGACCCAAGTTATCTCATCATAGCAAACAATCCTAAAACGCAAAGTATGAATAGTGCTTTAAATGCACTTATCATTAACCGATTAACTAGACTAGTCAATACAAAAGGTAACTATCCTACTTCAATCATAGTAGATGAATGTCCCACATTATATTTTTATCAACTCGCAACACTACTTTCTACTGCACGTAGTAATAAGGTTTCAATTTGTTTGGGGTTACAAGAACTACCGCAATTAGAAGAACAATACGGCAAAGCTACTGCAAAAACTATTACCTCAATTATAGGTAACACTCTATCCGGGCAAGCAAAAGCTCCTGAAACTCTAGATTGGCTACAAAAACTATTTGGAAAAGTTAAACAAGTAAAAGAAGGTGTTACCATCAGAAGAAACGAAACAACAATTAATATGAATGAACAAATGGATTTTGTTATCCCGGCATCCAAAATTTCTTCATTACAGGCTGGTACATTAGTTGGGCAAGTTGCATTAGATTTCGGACAAGAAGATAATTTTCCAACAGCAACGTACCATTGCAAAACCAATTTAGATTTAAAAAAAATTAAGAAAGAAGAAGAAGCCTATAAAGAACTGCCAAAAGTATATAACTTTGGAACAGCAGATAATAGAGAGAAATTACTGCAAAAGAACTTTAAGAGAATATACGACGAAGTAGAAACAGTAATAGAACAATATGTATAACATTACATTGCCAGTTTTAGGTACAAGGTTAAAACAAATCCGAGAGCATGTAGGATATTCCCAAGCTCAATTAGCTGAACAGCTAAACTGTAAACAAAATGCAATTTCAAATCTTGAATTAGGAAAAGGCGGCAGCCTAAAACTTTTATTTCAAGTGCTGAATTTTTATTCTAACTATGTTTTTATAGATTTAATATTCAGTGAAAAGTTTTATCTGATTTCTAATACAGAAGAAGATGAAGCACAAAAAGCTAATTATAATTCTGTAATAATAGAAATCATTAGACAATCAGAAAAAAACTATGAAAATGCTATGTCAAACGCTAAAAAAGAGCTAGAAGCGAATCTTCAAAAAGCCATCAATTTATTACAGCCATAATATATAATAAAATAAAAGAGAGTATAAATACTCTCTTTTATTTTTCAATATTACTTTAAAGAACCTGATACCTATTCTTTTGGGGTTCCGGCACTGATGGGCGAATATAGCATGATGAAATGATACCGAATTATCACACTCGATACGTTCTGTAGAACGACCTTTTGATACCAAATACAAAAAACAGTTGGAAGCCGGCCGCAAAAAATTGATACCATAAAAGCAACAAAAAGAAAAGAAGCTTCTATCAACTAGGCTAATTCAAATCTTTTGTTTCATGTTTCACAAAACGACCCTTTTTCTGTACTAAAGAAAACGGTTCTTTTTTTGCTTAATCAAAGAACTTATGTCGCTACGGTGTTTAGTTAACCAATCTTCCAAAATAAACGAAACTAAAGATGAAATAGGTATTTTGGCTTTAGCTTTGAGCAACCCAAACACCTCTTTTACATCTGTATCAACATATAAAACTTCCTTGCAATTATAATTTTTTCCTTTAATGTACTCTAATAAGTCCGTCAAATCCATTTCACTAGAGCCATTAAAATTAAAAACTTCCGAAGAAGTTGTTTCCATTTCTACATGAAGTGGTTCTTTCTCCTCTTCAACTTCATATTTAGCTTCTTGAATAGGAGCTTCATTTATACTACTCCCATGCAATTCTTCACCTCTTATCATTTTAGCTATTTCCAGAACACTAGAAATACCTTCATTTTGCTTTTTCCTTAATTTATCAGCCATGTGCAAATATATACAATAAATAAATAACTTTATAACAAATATCTATTAAAAGAATATTTTATTTTATTGCTCCTTCTTGAATGATATAATCATAAGCATTCTTCACCTTATCAATACACTCATTACTAATTGTTAATGTATTTATACGTTCCATAGCAACAGAAGCTGGTATTTCATCTGTAACAAAACCAACTTGCTTAAGAATATCAACTACCTGTTCTTTTGTTTCATATCTTACCGCAGCTCTCATATTGTTAGGTAAAAAGAATATTTTGGCTTTTACATTTAAATACTGTAACACTTGGATAAAAAAACCTGTACTATCCATTGTAAATTTATCGTATTTAAATGGGCATATTATTATATCCGCAGCTTTAAGAATAGTTCCCAGAGCATCATCATCAATCTTACCAGGCAAATCTATTAATAGATTTCCTTGCTCAACCTTAGTAAAATCACTAATAATTTTAGCAACATTAGATATATCGGTTTGTATAACCTCATATTTAGGTTCATTATCATAGGTCGCAATATCTTCTTTTCTTCTATCCGATAATGAACGCTGAAAATCTAAATCCAATACTAGAACTTCTTTTCCTTTTTCTACTAGATAGTTGGCAAATTGTATGCAATTAGTCGTTTTACCACAACCGCCTTTCTGATTCCCAAATAATATTATCATATCTTATTATATTTATTAATTTTGTTGCTGTCCTCTTTTCTTTTTCCTATTAGGAGATTTATCTTGCTGTACATTTATATGCTGGCTAAGAATATCACAAATAGCATCAATCAGATTAAATCCCCTTGCCAGTTCTGAATCTTGTTCAACAGTTATTCTTTCCATCTTATCAAGAGTAACTAGAGTAATCCTATCTTTACTATAGCCATCTTTTATAATATTGATTCCTAAATCATCAGTACTTACGATTACTTTATTCTTTTTATCTATTAGATAAACTAAATTATCATCTTCAACAAAAAGAATTCCTTTTTCTCTTAATGTAGAATGTAAATCTGAACTATGAGCCAAATAACTATTTATCATATCAGAATAGACAGTATTTTTTTTATCCATATGCTCTTGAATCAAAATATCATCTTTTTTCACATGATAAATTCTACTTAACAACTCGGCTTCTTTAAGTGTAGCAACATTAAATTTATTTGCTTCATACACTCTGCTATTATATCTAAGTTCTTTCAACAGTTTTTTATCAAGAACCAATAAAGCCTTATCATCACCATTTATAAATATTGTGCCATTCATTGAAAACCTATAACCGTAATCTAACATTAATTTCTTGAAACTATCCATTGTATATTTTGTTCCATCTTTCAAAAGAAGATTAATTATACTATTACAGTGTTCAACTTTTGCTTGTTTATTAGGCTCTACTAAAAGTTCCTTCAAATCCATAACTTCCCCACCTTTCAAAACTCTCTTATTTCTATAATCAATTAATGTATATCCATAAGGTTTAGTATGTCCTTTTCCTGTATGAAAGACTAAATTTATACCAAACTTATCTTTCATCAAAGTTTGAAGTTCTGTATAGGAAAGTCCTTGCTTATATTTAAATAAAAGAGCTGTTATCTGTTTTCTTCTTTCTTCATCAGGTGTATATTGTTTAGCTTTATCTTTTATCTGCTCTAATTGAATTGAAGCGTGCTTTTCACCACCCTTATACAAAATTAATAATCCATCCTTTTCTCTTAATTTCCATCCTGATTGTTCAAGTAACAACTTATATTGCTGCACTGTAGAAAAAGAAAACTCCATGTATTTTGAAATATTATCTTTAGCCTTCAAAGCTAAATCAACATTCATTATTTGATTTATGACTTTCTGTGAGCGCACAGCTTCCATATTATCTTTTACCTTCTGTCCGTTCTTCTGTACTCGTGTAGAAACAATATGTACATGATTATTTTCTGTATCAGAATGAAAATATATCATATAAGGATTATTTCCATAACCCATTTTATTTATATATTGCAAAGCTACATTTTTCAAATCCTCTGCCGAATATTCACGCCCCTTACATGAAATCACTGCATGAAATTGTTTTGCCTTGACCGCTGGATTAGTCCTACAGACAGATTCCATATAAGCTATATAATCCGACTTCTTCAAATTATCTGGATTCATAGCAAAATTTTCTGCAACAAGAAGTTCACTCTTGCCTTCCTCATTCTTTCGCTCATTATAATCAATACCAGCGAAAGAAGTTGCCGCTTTTAAAACTACTACTACCATATTTATAACTTCACACCGCAAATATACAAACAAATATTCAATAAAAGAATATTTCAATATAATTTATTCATATAATAAATATACAAATATTATATATTCATATATTATTTATATATATAATATTTTTCCCTAAAGTTTTTTGGTATCATAATAATGTTCTCTTATCGTCCATGCCGGGCAGAACCCGGAAAAGTACGGTATCAAATACCTTCCCAGTTTCTCTCCAGTGCAGGCAGAAAAGGTATCAATTAGATGGAATCCTTTTGCCGATGGGCGGTAGTTCCTGAATGGTGTCGGTGTCTTTTCTTTTATGATGCAGCCGTTTTCCTGTATTCAAGTATAGAGAGAAACGACACAAGGAACTTTAGGGAAAAGAAATAGTAACGCTGTCTTTATCACTAAAATTATATATATCAATATTATATATACATATATTATTTGATTGACATCAACTTACGCCAAGTAACATTCAATTTATCTTGCATAATTACATAGTCTGCCATTTTCTTTTCTACCTCATTAAGAACCTCTTGATTAACTTCTTCCTTATGAATATTTACATACCTAGCCAACTGATTTATATTATTTCCTATACGTTTCATTTCCAAACAAATTTCATCCATCGAACGAATAAATTCTTTAGGGTCAATAAGACCAACTCCTTTCCTAAAGACTCTCTGTCTAAAATAATCTGACATACATTTGCTAGATTTAGAAGCTTTAGTTAGTTCTTCATATTCTAAATTCGTTAAGCGAACTTTCACTATTCTATCTCTTTTATTTGCTTTCATACTATGATACTAAATAATATATGCCCCCAAGTTGCGAGGGGGCTAAACTCCTGATTTATCAGGCAAGATTTGGTTTTTGTGGACACAAAAACACATCTTGCTATTAATTTCTACAAACGCAAATATATAAATTTCTAAACACCCTGCCAAACAAAAGGGAAAAGAATACAATTAGAAATGTTTTCTCTTCGTCCATGTCCGGGAGAACCGGGAAAAGTACGGTATCAAATACTTTCCCGGTTTCTCTCCAGTACTAGCAGAAAAGGTATCAATTAGATGAAATCCTTTTGCTGATGGGCGATAGTTCCTGAATGGTGTCGGTATCGTTTCTTTTATGATGCAGCCGTTTTCATGTATTCAGATATAGAGAGAAACGACACAAGGAACTTTAGGGAAAAGAAGATTTTTCGTGTTGCTCTTTCTGGAACTCTGGAAGTGGAGCGTGTTAATCACATATTATATATTGTTTGTTTATATATTATATATTGTTTGTTTATATATTATATATTCATGTATTATTTATATATATAATATGCTATTTTGTTTCTCTTCTTTTTCCCTAATGTTTTATGGTATCAATTTTTTGCGGCCGACTTCCAGCAGTTTTTTGTATTTGGTATCAAAAGGTCGCTCTGCAGAACCTATCGAGTGGGATAATTCGGTATCATTTCATCATGCTATATACGCCCATCAGTACCGGAACCAGAAAAAGGATGGTATCAATTCCTTTCCTTTTAGTATATCAAAAAAGCATAGGGACAAAAACCCAACTTTTTAAAATATGCTTTTTTTAGATAGGGACAAAAACCCAACTTTCGTTTGAGTAGTTATATCACATAGGACTTTTTTTTGTTAATGGATGTTCTTTTCCCTAAAGTTTGTGTTAAGAAAATAAGAAAAGTTCCTTTTCTATGGGTTTATGTAATAAGAAAAATTCCTTTTTTGTGTTAGGTAGGATTATCAAGTTTTATTTAATCAGCTAGTGATAGTAGTACCTTAAAATATTGATAGATAACTACTTAAAAATCAGCGCACAGAGATAAAAAGTTAGGGACAAAAACCCAACTTTCTAGGGACAAAAACCCAACTTTCTAGGGACAAAAACCCAACTTTCTAGGGACAAAAACCCAACTTTTATACCCTTCATAGGGACAAAAACCCAACTTTTATTCATTTTCTTTTTCTTCTCCTATTATTCCGGGAAGCGTTTCTACCTCTTTTAATAAAACCGCCAAACAATATTCGGCTTTATTTGAAATCTTATTCCAATTCTCTCTAATATATTCGCCTAAATAAAGCATCTTATTTAACACTGCTGCATGATTATTCAAGGTGATATGTGGAATAAACTGCTGTAAATGTTCGTCCTGCATTGCAAAATGCAACGTACAAAAGTTCGTTATCATCTTCTTTTGTCCTTTTAACAAATCTTCTTCCTTCTTTGATAATGCAGATTTAATAACCTTGAAATTAAGTTTATAGGGTTGGCTATCTCCTGAATTACGATAAACTTCTGCCATTTCAAACCAACAATCAGCCTGTTCAAACAAATCATCGTAAACAGGACGTATTACACGTTTATACAAATCTTTAAATTCGGGGTATTTATCCTCTAGTTTTAAGAATTTCCTAAATCTATCCACATAAATAGAAAAACCACCTTTTTCTTTCCATGAGCTAATCAACATATACATTCTAATTGTATATCTACTTTGTGCTCTTAAAGCTATTTCTTTTATATAACGTGTAAAACCTCTATCAACATTTATAAATACTTTAGCTACCTCTCTATCCATTTCTAAAGAGAAGCCTCTTGAATAAGGAGTTTTAGGAATATTAGCCTTTGTGAATAAACCTGTTATAGCCCAACTTTCCTCACCTGTTATCGGATCTTTAACGTCAAACTCTACAGGAATACTGATTAATTTACGAACCATACTTTTTACTTCTTTGTATTGGTCCGGACTAACACCCAAATCCCGGTAGGCAATATCTACTCTTATACGGTCTGAATATTCTTGAAATAAGGATAATTGCTCACATGGAATAGATGTACCATATTTATCTATATGCTGAATACTTAATTCTATGACATTCTGTAATTTTTCTATAACAGCAATTAAGATTCTAATCTGTACTGTCTTGAAATCACCAGCCATTAATGTAACCACATTAGGCTGTTTCAACCATGTGGGATTTTCAGGAAGTTCTACTGGAAGATTTGTACGAGGATGCCCTTTTCTAATTCTAACTATCTCACCGTCTATTTCCTCTTTTTCTTCTTTAACCGCACGTTTTCGAACTTTTATTTCTCTATTTACCATCGTTTTTTATTTTGACTGATTAATACTCCAAAAAAAAGTAGAATGAAGAATATTAACATAAACTTGGCTATATAAAATAACCCTATGAGAATCATTCTAAAAATAGTAATGATAACTCCTAACAGATTTCTTATTATGTTCCTCCAATCCATTTTCCCTGTTTCTATAATTCCTGTCGCCAAAGCTCCGGCTGTACTATTGTATAACCAGCACTTTGCAAATATACTCTTTTAAATTCATCGGGCAACGAGCCTTCAAGGAATTGCTTTTTATGCCTTGATGCAGTTCGTCGGTCATATGGACTATTTTTAGCCCAACCTCTTTTAAGGATTAATTCCTTAAAGCATTCATCTAATGTTTTTGCTTTATCTATCATAATCTTTTCGTAAAGAAATTATCGGATTTTTCAATCCTTTATACATTTCACAAGGAGTCCCAAACAATTCACATAAGATAAAATGTATAATTTTCTCTTCATCCAATAATGGATTTGACTTATCCTCTAGCTCCACAACTAATGTATATTGATAATTATAATTCTCAACAACAACTTCTTTTTCATTAGAAACCTCATTGTAAATCTTTCTATATTTATGCCATAAAGATGTATTAAAAAGCTCTACAGTAAGATAATTATTTATCTGTTCTGTTGTATAGTCTTCTGACAAACGTTTCCCAGTAAGCCTATAAACAGCCTCTATTTTCGCTTTTTTCCCTACAAACTTTTTCTTTCCCATCATCTGACAAGAAGGAAGTTCATCCCTAGATATAAAAGGCTTCCAATCTGACATCTTACGATATACCTTATATTCAATAAACATTCTATCTATATTTTTATTATATGACACATTTAACACAATTCGATAAAATTATAGTCATTTATCGCCAATCTTATATTTACTCATAACTGTACTTGTTTTAAATCACACAAAAACATGAATTACTTTACCAAAAGTATCTTTCATGATTTTACAGGGACACGTACCTTGACGGTAATGTAAGCATGTTGTATTACATTCTTCGGTGCATACATGACCAATAACCGTAAACGGGACATCATTATCTATCAGTCCTCCTAATTCATCATTATCATTCATAACGAATATTTCACCACGAATTTCAATTGCTAAATATTTCCGTTTCATTTCTGTACTGTTATGGGTTAATCCTTTCAAGCCAATCACTAACGCATTTTTCCACTTCTGCATAGCTGGTAAACGTTCTTTTTTCAACAGTTACACAGTACCGCATTAATTCACCGCGAATAATTCCTGCATCATCCTTCCAAACATTTATAGCTCCATTATCTCCGGCAGAAGTACACGCATATCCCAGTTCGATGGTTGATTCAATGTCACTTGTATTATTGATACTATACGCATCAACCTTACGTCTTTTTACTCCCGGAAGCCCATCTAACTGACAGATAGGCTTCTCTTTCTTTATGATTATATTTTTGTTCATTACTGTACTGTTTTACGTTAAACATGGGTAACTTCATCATCAAGGAATTTTACAACTTCTCTATCCATCATAAATGGAGTGATATTTTGCCTAATATTTGGTCTTTCAACCTCTTCAATCACATTATTTCCTATAATGAAATTCTTGTTGTAGCATACAAGATAAACAGTTTCTTCATCCGAAAATCGAAATATATCACCTGTAATAAGAGTCTTGAATGTTGTTGTCTTTGCCATGATTTAGCTCCTTTCTGTTTTGAATCAAAACCACCCGATACGAGTGATATTTCTATCCTTCTCATTCATCCACTGCTTATAAGAAGGATAATGTTTTTCCTCCAGTTTATCCATGAATGAGCTATTGGGAACTTTGCCTTTCAATTCCTCCCATAACTCCATTTGTTCATCGGTCATGTTCTCAATGTTAGTGATGACGTTCTCATACCCGTTGTCATACTTTTCATCGACACAAAATATTTTATCTGTATCTACGTATGAGGTTTTACGGTCATAATTCTCATACTTCACTACATTTGCACCCTTATTTATCTTTTTAAGGATGCTAATACCTAACTTTACAGAGTCTTTGTCTAATGCCATAATATTGTTCCTTTCTTTTGGATTTTGAATATTAATCTTCTTCAACGAAAGTGTTAGTCGTGTTTATCACACCAGCAGAATCAACACTCTTTCCATCGCGGATAAACACTTTCTCACGAATTAGCTCTTCATAGTCATACTGTGACATTCCGATGACACACACACGACCATCAATATACAATTTACATTTCATCAATTCAGTTCCTTCAACCGGACCGATAGCATCTATTTGCATTGTTCTTTTATTCATATCTTTGTTTTACGTTAATTACTAAATCATAAATTAATCCTTTCACATTTCTAATAATTGACTATTAATCTGTAGCTTTCTTCAATGCTTCAAAAGAAGACAAGTAATCATCAACAGCTTTATTTAACGCTGCATATTTATCTTTCCACGTTCTTATTTGCCGTTGTGTTTCAATATACCTATCATTCAAAGTTGCATAATTCTGAATAGCAAATCTAATAGCTTTAGCATCTGTTTTTTCACCAGATAATTTTTTTAGATTTTCTAACTCTGCACAGGCTGCATCGTCTAAGCGTAATGTAAACTCTTTTTTCATAAAAAAATGATTAATGAATTAATACTGAAAAATAGCCCTAACAGTTGGCTACGAAATGGATTTAAGAAGCAATGTTTCATAATTTTGTTTGCTGTTCTTTATACTGGCAGCCAAACCAGCTTTAAAGGTTTGTTTATCTCTTTATTTTCAATACTCAAAGATAGTGATTTTCTATAAATGTCGCAAATAATAGGACAATTATTTTAGTTAAAAATAGTTTTAGCCTTATAGATTGCCGAAGTTTTATTTTTCCCTAAAGTTTTGGTATCATAATAATGTTCTCTTATCGTCCATGTCCGGTAGAACCGGGAAAAGTACGGTATCAATTTCTTTCCCGGTTTCTCTCCAATGCTGGCAGAAAAGGTATCAATTAGATGCAATCCTTTTGCCGATGGGCGGTAGTTCCTGAATGGTGTCGGTGTCTTTTCTTTTATGATGCAGCCGTTTTCCTGTATTCAGGTATAGAGAGAAACGACACAAGGAACTTTAGGGAAAAGAAGATTTTTCGTGTTGCTCTTTCTGGAACTCTGGAAGTGGAGCGTGTTAATCACATATTATATATTGTTTGTTTATATATTATATATTCATATATTATTTATATATATAATATGATATTTTGTTCCTGTTCTTTTTCCCTAATGTTTTATGGTATCAATTTTTTGCGTCCGGCTTCCGGCTACTTTTTGTATTTGGTATCAAAAGGTCGTTCTGCAGGGTGTGCCAGGAATGATAATTCGGTATCATTTCATCATGCCATGTTTGCCCATCAGTGCCGGAACTCCGAAAAGTACGGTATCAATTTCTTTCCCTATAGTTCTTATTGGGTTAGACTACAAGACGCATTAAAATGTATTCTCAAAGTGAGAATGTATTTTAATTTGCGTCATGTTTCCGCTTCTGCAATGCTTACTAAAGTGGAGTTACCTAAAAGGTAGTGGAACTTTACTAAGGATTGCAGAAGGGATAAAGAAACATACCTTAGAAGGGTGGGTGGGTTTACTGATAGCAAAACTATTGGAGCGTAACAAAGTGAAGCGATTAAGCCTTTTTGGTTCTTTTTTGGCGTTTGAAAAAAGAACTCCCCCCAATGAGGGGGGAAGGAACCTTTAAGCAACCTTTGTATTTTTCTCTTCTTCAACTTCTTCCACATCTAGCCTTATATTTAGATGCTGGGCTATGAATTTACTACCTTTAATAGCATCTGCCAATACAGTAAATAAAAATTTAGGTTCTTCTTTTATTGCTTTGCACCATGATTTTAAATAAGCCGCATTTTCTTCTCTGACGGTTACAGAAATACCCAAATATACACCAGACAAAGCCGATATTAATTCTGCTACAAGTTCTTCACGCCCATAATTGAATTTATCATTTTCATAAAATCCTTTTCGATTTAGTCTATTTTTAACACCTGTACTATGTCCCATTTCATGTAATTCTGTACCATAAAAACTTTCTCCGTCCTTAAATTGGCTCTTTAAAGGTAAAGTAATGCTATCATTTGATATTGAATAAAACGCACTATCACTAGAAACCGTTTGAATAGGACATACCCAATTTTGATTCTTATTCATTTCATCAAGTATTGGATTTACATACATTTCTTTCTCTTCTTGTGGCTGTTCCTCTCCTGAAAATTTAGCCTTTAATATATCCCATCTATTGGGATATTTTTCCGCAAAGTTTGTTTGGTCTAAATTAAAAACTTGGAAATATTTTGTATAAGCTGCTAAACGGTATTCTTTTTGTTCTTCTTCTGATAATTTGTTATATTCATCATATGAAATTTTTTCATTTGTCTGACGATGATAAGCACAAAATAATGTATAATAAACAGGAAAAGCAACAGCACCTTTTAGAACATTAATACCTTCGTTTCGTGCTTGATTGAATGTCAAAAAAACAGGAGTTTGATAATTATATTTTTCACACAAAAAATAAAGTAAAAAAGCGTTTCCACCACTATAAGTACGACCTGTTAAATTTTGTGGTAAAAAGTTCTGTTTAGAGTTGACTTTAGAGAACCAAGGTTTTTGCCAATTCATAGACAAACTTTCAATTTTTTCAACCATAAGGTTTACAAACTTCTCTGCATTTTTATCAAAAGTAGATTTCATAATTTTGTTTGCTGTTCTTTATACTGGCAGCCAAACCAGCTTTAAAAGTTTATTTATCTCTTTATTTTCAATACTCAAAGATAGTAATTTTCTATAAATGTCGCAAATAATAAGACAATTATCTTTGTTAAAAATAGTTTATAATTGGCTGGTTTTTAACGTATTATCTTTTCCCTAAAGTTTTATATATTTTGGGTGAGAGATAAGGTTTTATAAACGGAATATTCCCTTTAGGGAACATGAAGTCTATAAAACCGAATATCCAATGCCTTGCCTTTGTAGGTGCTTCATAGAAGCGGTGAAAAAAGCAAAGCATTGGATATACCTTAGAAGGGTGGGTGGGAAAATGCGTTAGGACTTGCAGCGGAAAGCCCACAGCGTAGCGAGGACTTGCAGCGAAAAGCCCGACCTGAAAGGTAACGCCCTATTTATTTCTTCTATTCATCAATCTTACTTTTTCATAACGTAAATACCTATACAAAGTAGCCTTACTTCCAATGTGTAAAATTCTACATATTTCATCTATAGAATAATCCCGATTTTCATATAAACGCTTTGCTGCTATAGCTTTTCTCTTTGCATCTTCCGATAACCCTATAGGTCGTCCCGTAAGTTTCCCTCGTTCTTTTGCAGCTTGTAATCCAGCCCTAGTTCGTTCTACTATTATTTCACGTTCATATTCAGCCAATGAAGCAAAAATTCCAAATTGACATCTTCCTAAAGCACTATTAGTATCAATACCATCAACTATGCTTTTGAATGCAACTTTTCTTTTCTGCAAACAATCAACTATATAAACTAAATCTTTCAAAGAACGTCCTAATCTATCTAGCTTCCAGATAACAAAAGTATCACCTTCTCGCAAATATGCAAGGGCTTTATCTAATTCGGGTCTATCCTTTACTCCTGATACTTTTTCCTCAAATATAAGTTTGCATCCGGCTTCTTTTAAAGCATCTAGCTGCAAATCTAAATTCTGTTCCCTCGTTGAAACACGAGCGTAGCCTATTATCTCCATTTTATTTAAATCCAAGTTTCATAAATTCAACTATTCGCAAAACTATTTTAAACTAGGGCTTTTTCCCCTGTTATTACTTCTAGTATTATTATAAATCAAAAGTACAGAAAAAGGGTCGATTAATGAAA